>NZ_JBHXFL010000002.1:396874-438177 GCF_042724095.1 Streptomyces sp. NPDC127100 | reverse complement strand
GGTTCCGGTCCTCGCCTCCTGTCGTGCCGTGTGCGCGGGCCCGCCGGACGGCGGGCCCGTCAGCCGCGCGGGTCCGTCAGAACGGCTCGAAGCCGTCGAACTCCCGCTGCGCCTCGTCCCGTTCGGCGTCCCGGTCCCGGCGCCGCTGGGCGGCCGGGCGGGGTGCCTCGAAGCGGTGGTCCTCGCCGCGGCGGCCGAGCATCTCGGCGCCCGCCGTCATCGACGGCTCCCAGTCGAAGACGACCGCGTTCTCCTCGGGGCCGATGGCCACGCCGTCGCCGCCGCGGGCGCCCGCCTTGACCAGCTTCTCCTCGACACCGAGGCGGTTGAGCCGGTCCGAGAGGTAGCCGACGGCCTCGTCGTTGTTGAAGTCGGTCTGGCGCACCCAGCGCTCGGGCTTCTCGCCCCGCACGCGGAACAGACCGTCCTCCTCGCGGGTGACGGTGAAGCCCGCGTCGTCCACGGCCTTGGGCCGGATGACGATCCGCGTGGCCTCCTCCTTCGGCCGGGCGGCACGCGACTTCGCCACCAGCTCGGCCAGCGCGAAGGACAGCTCCCGCAACCCCATGTGGGCCACCGCCGACGCCTCGAAGACGCGGTAGCCGCGCGCCTCCAGGTCCGGCCGGACCATCTCCGCGAGGTCCTTGCCGTCGGGCACGTCGATCTTGTTGAGGACGACGATCCGGGGCCGGTTGTCGAGGCCGCCGTACTCCCGCAGCTCCGCCTCGATGATGTCCAGGTCGGAGACCGGGTCGCGGTCGGACTCCAGCGTCGCCGTGTCCAGGACGTGCACCAGCACGCTGCACCGCTCCACGTGCCGCAGGAACTCCAGGCCGAGGCCCTTGCCCTGGCTGGCGCCGGGGATGAGGCCGGGGACGTCCGCGATGGTGTAGACGGTCTCGCCGGCCGTCACCACGCCCAGGTTCGGCACGAGCGTCGTGAAGGGGTAGTCGGCGATCTTCGGCTTGGCCGCGCTCAGCACGGAGATCAGTGAGGACTTGCCGGCGCTCGGGTAGCCGACCAGCGCCACGTCCGCGACGGTCTTCAGCTCCAGGTGGATGTCCTGGAGGTCACCGGGCTCGCCGAGCAGCGCGAAGCCGGGGGCCTTGCGCCGCGCCGAGGCCAGCGCCGCGTTGCCGAGGCCGCCCCGGCCGCCCTGTGCGGCGACGTAGGACGTGCCGTGGCCGACCAGGTCGGCGAGGACGTTGCCCGCCCTGTCGAGGACCACGGTGCCGTCGGGGACCGGCAGGACGAGGTCCTGGCCGTCCTTGCCGGAGCGGTTGCCGCCCTCGCCGGGCTTGCCGTTGGTGGCCTTGCGGTGCGGGGAGTGGTGGTAGTCGAGGAGCGTGGTCACCGACTGGTCGACCGTGAGGATCACGTCGCCGCCACGGCCGCCGTTGCCGCCGTCCGGGCCGCCGAGCGGCTTGAACTTCTCACGGTGGACGGAGGCACAGCCGTGGCCTCCGTTACCCGCGGCGACATGCAGCTCGACGCGGTCCACGAAGGTGGTCATGGGATGTGCCTCCAGTTACTACGGGGTTGTCTCTTGGGTAACACGCGAAAGGCGGACCCGCTTCCCGTCCGGGAAGTGAGGTCCGCCTCGCGAAAGCTTCCGATCAGGCGACCGGAACGATGTTCACGACCTTGCGGCCACGGTGGGTGCCGAACTGCACCGCACCGGCCTGGAGGGCGAACAGCGTGTCGTCGCCGCCACGGCCGACGCCCGCACCCGGGTGGAAGTGGGTGCCGCGCTGGCGGACCAGGATCTCGCCCGCGTTGACGGCCTGACCACCGAAGCGCTTCACGCCGAGGCGCTGAGCGTTGGAGTCACGACCGTTACGGGTGGACGATGCGCCCTTCTTGTGTGCCATCTCTCCTCAGTCCCTTACTTCGCAGCCGCGGGGATCTCAGTGACCTTGATCGCCGTGTACTGCTGGCGGTGGCCCTGACGACGGCGGTAGCCGGTCTTGTTCTTGTAGCGCAGAATGTCGATCTTCTGGCCCTTGTGGTGGTCCACGACCTCGGCCTGGACCTTGATGCCGGCCAGCACCCACGGGTCGCTGGTCACAGCGTCGCCGTCGACCACGAGCAGGGTCGAGAGCTCGACCGTGTCGCCGACCTTGGCGGTGGAAATCTTGTCAACCTCAACGATGTCGCCGACAGCAACCTTGTGCTGGCGGCCACCGCTGCGCACGATGGCGTACACGCGGATCTCACTCTCTCGCTCGGGAACGGCACCCCCGCAGTCCAGCCGCCCGGCAGGAAGCCGGAGACGGCCTCTCCCGGTCGTGGCCCATCACGGCCGCATCCGGAAGGAAGAGGTTTACGGGGATGTGACGCGTCAGTCGACACGCCGACGGTCAAGATTACGGGGACACGCGACAGGGGTCAAACCGGGCCCGGCCACCGGCGCGAGGCCCCCGGAGCGGGGCCGGCCGCGGCGGTGCGCGACGGCCCGGCGGGCCCCCGCGCAGGCGTGTGGCCCCGCCCGGGACGGGCGGGGCCACACGTGGTGCGACAGGGACGGGATCAGCCCTCGTCGGTGGCGGCCGTGACCGAGGACGGCGACGCCTGCTCGGCCGCCGCGGTCTTCTTCGACGCCGTCTTCTTGGCCGTGGCCTTCTTGGCGGTCGTCGTCTTCGCCGCCTTCTTGGCCGTGGTCTTCTTGGCGGTCGTCGTCTTCTTGGCCGCGGTCTTCTTGGTGGCGGCCTTCTTCGCCGTCGCCTTCTTGGCCGTCTTGCGCGCCGCCGCCTTCTTGGCCGGGGCGGCCTCCTCCTCGCCGGACGCGTCCGCGGCCGGGGCACCGGCCGCCTCCGTCTCCGGCTCCGCCGGGGCCGACGGGACGACCACGACGGCCGCCTCCTCGGACGCGGTCGAGGTGGTGGGCTTGCGCACGGCGCGACGGCGCGGACGGGCCGGGGCGGCGCTCTCGGCGGCCGGCGCGGCCTCCGGTGCCTCCTCGGCCGGTGCCTCGGCCTGCGGGGCGGCCTGCGGGGCGGCCTGCGGCGCCTGCTCGGCCTGCGGGGTCTCCGGGACCGTCAGCACGGCCGCCTCGGCACCCGCAGGCGAACCGGCCGGTGCGGACACCTTCCGGGTGGCCCGACGGCGCGTACGGCCCTTGGGTGCCGCGTCGTCGACGGCCGGGGCCGCCTCGGTCACGGCCGGGGCCGGGGCGCCGGACATCGCGTCCTCGACGGCCGCGGGCTCGGCCAGCACCTCGGCGGCCGGCTGCTGCACGACGGGGCGCTCGACCTCTTCCGCGGCCGTGACGTCCTGCGCGGTCGGGGCCTCGGCCGCTGCCTGGGCCTCGGCGCGCACGGTCTCGCCCTTCGCCGCCTTCGGGGCGCCCGCCGGGGCGGAGGCCCGCCGGCTCGCCCGGCGCCGGCCACGACCGCGCGTGGCGGCGGCCTCGGCCTCGGCGGCGCTGCTGTACAGCTCCTCGTCCGGGGTGAACTCGGGCGCGGGCAGGGCGACCGGCTCGGCCACCTCAGCGGCGACCTCGGACTCGGACTCGGTGTCCGCCTCCTGCTCCGCCGTCGGCGCCGTCTCGACGCCGGCCACCGCCTCGTGCTCGTGCTCACCGGCGCCCGCACGCGCCCGCTTGCGGCGCTTGCCACCGCCGCCACCGGCGGAGGACGGCTGGTCGAGGTGGACGATGACGCCACGGCCGTTGCAGTGGACGCAGGTCTCCGAGAAGGACTCCAGCAGGCCCTGGCCGACCCGCTTGCGGGTCATCTGGACCAGGCCCAGCGAGGTCACCTCGGCGACCTGGTGCTTGGTCCGGTCCCGGCCCAGGCACTCCAGCAGGCGCCGCAGCACCAGGTCCCGGTTGGACTCGAGCACCATGTCGATGAAGTCGATGACGATGATGCCGCCGAGGTCGCGCAGCCGGAGCTGGCGCACGATCTCCTCGGCCGCCTCCAGGTTGTTCCTGGTGACCGTCTCCTCGAGGTTGCCGCCCTGGCCGGTGAACTTGCCGGTGTTGACGTCGACGACGATCATCGCCTCGGTCCGGTCGATCACCAGCGAACCGCCGCTGGGCAGCCAGACCTTGCGGTCCAGCGCCTTGGCGAGCTGCTCGTCGATCCGGTAGGTGGCGAAGACGTCGACCTCGGAGGTCCACCTGGACAGCCGGTCGGAGAGGTCCGGGGCCACGTGGGACACGTAGCCGTGGATCGTCTGCCAGGCGTCGTCGCCACTGACGACGACCTTGGAGAAGTCCTCGTTGAAGATGTCCCGCACGACCCGGACGGTCATGTCGGGCTCGCCGTACAGCAGCGTCGGCGCGTTGCCGTTCTTGGCCTTCTTCTGGATCTCCTCCCACTGCGCCTGGAGCCGCTCGACGTCGCGGCGCAGCTCGTCCTCGCTGGCGCCCTCGGCGGCGGTGCGCACGATGACGCCCGCGTCCTCGGGGACGATCCGCTTGAGGATGGTCTTGAGCCGGGACCGCTCGGTGTCGGGCAGCTTGCGGCTGATGCCGGTCATCGAGCCCTCGGGCACGTAGACCAGGTAACGGCCGGGGAGGGAGACCTGGCTGGTCAGCCGGGCGCCCTTGTGGCCGATCGGGTCCTTGGTGACCTGCACGAGGACGGACTGCCCGGACTTGAGGGCGGACTCGATGCGGCGGGGGCCGTGGCCCATGCCCAGCGCCTCGAAGTTGACCTCGCCGGCGTACAGGACGGCGTTGCGGCCCTTGCCGATGTCGATGAAGGCGGCCTCCATCGACGGCAGCACGTTCTGCACCTTGCCGAGGTAGACGTTGCCGACGTAGGAGGTGGCCTGCTCCTTGTTGACGTAGTGCTCGACGAGCACCCCGTCCTCGAGGACGCCGATCTGGGTGCGCTCGCCGTGCTGGCGGACGACCATGACGCGCTCGACGGCCTCGCGGCGGGCCAGGAACTCGGCCTCGGTGATGATCGGCACGCGCCGGCGGCCCTGCTCGCGGCCCTCGCGGCGGCGCTGCTTCTTGGCCTCCAGGCGGGTGGAGCCCTTGATGGACTGCACCTCGTCGGACGGCTCGGTGCCCTTCTCCCGCGCGGGACGGGGCTCGCGGACCTTGACGACGGTGCGCTCGGGGTCGTCGGCGGACGTCTCGCCGTCCCCGGAGGCGTCCCCGGCGCGGCGGCGACGGCGACGGCGGCGACGGCTGCTGCTGGAGCCGCCGGTCTCGCCGGTGGCGTCCTCGCCCTCCTCGGCGTCCTCCTCCGCCTGCTCGGCGGTGTCCTCGGCGTCCTGGGCGGCCTGCTCGGCGGCGGTGTGCTCGGTGTCGCCGCCGGCGGAGTCCTCGGCGCCCTCGGCCAGGTCGCCCCGGCGGCGGCGACGGCCGCCCCGGCGGCGACGGCGGCGGGAGCCGTACTCCTCGGAGCCCTCGGCGTCGTCACCGTGGTCGTCGCCGGTCTCGTCGGCCTCGGTCTCGGCCTCGGCGTCGGCCTCCGGCTCCTCGTCGGCGGCGGCGCGGGCGGGCGTGCGGTCCTCGGTGGTCTCCTCCGGGCCCGCGGCGCGGCGCCGGCGGCGGCGACGCGAACCGGCGGCCTCCTCCGGGGTCTCCTCGGCCGGCTCGGCCGGGCGGGCCGCCTGCTCCGGCTCGGCCCCGGCGGCCTCGGCGGCGGCTTCCGCCGCGGCCCGCTCGGGCGTCTGGAACTGGGGCTCCGCGAACACGGGCGCCTGGAACACGGCGACGGCGGGGCGCGCCGGACGCTTCGGGGCGTCCGCCTCGTCGGACGCCGCGGCATCGCGCGCGGGCTCGGCGAAGCCACCGGCGGCCTTGCGGGTGGACCGACGGCGGGCGCGGCGCGGAGCGGCCTCCTCGACGGGGGCGGCGGGCTCGGCCTCCGGTGCGGCGGCCTCGGCGGCGGGGGCGGCCTCGGCCTGCGGCGCGGCGGGCTCGGTCACGGTCTCGGCCGGCTCGGCGGCGGCGGGCTCACCGGCCGGGGCGGACACGCGCCGGGTGGCACGCCGACGCGTACGACGCGGAGCCGCGTCCTCGGCGCTCTCGGCGGCCTCCTCGGGAGCGGCGGCGACCGGCGTGGCCTCGACGGCCTCGGTCTCCGGCTCGGCGGCGGGGGCGGTGGCGGCCGGCGAGGTCACCGTGCGCGTGGCGCGCCGCCGGGTACGGCGGGGAGCGGCGTCCTCGGTGGTCTCGGCGCTCGCGACGGGCTCGGGCTCGGCGGGCGTCTCGGCGGCGGGCGCCACGGGGACGACGGTCTCGGCGGCCTCGGCCGACGTCGGGGACCCGGCGGGCGCGGAGGCGCGGCGCACGGCACGGCGTCGCGGACGGCCCGCGGACACCGGTTCGGCGACGGGCTCGGGCGTGTCGGTCGCCTCGGCGGCGGTCTCCTCCGGCTCCTCGGCCGGGGCGGCCGTCTCGGCCTGCGCGCCGGAGCCGCCGGCCGGGGGTCCCGCCGGGCGGGACGCGGCCCTGCGCCGACGGCGCGGCGGCAGGGTGTCGCTGGGGGTGTTCGGCTCGGAGTCCGTCGAGGACGTCGCGGACTCTGCGGATTCGGTCGGTTCGAGCATGCGGGGGTTTCTCCCGTCAGGCTCCCGGGCGCCGCGCCCGGTCCGGGATCGACCGTGTCGACCGCCGGTGACGTCCGCGGCTCGCGCGATGCGCGGTCGCCGCCGTCCGGGGCGCGGGCGCCGCTCGGGAGCTCTCCGTGTCTTGTATCGCCGGTTCCCTACCCCTTGTCGGGCACGGCCTGGCGAAAGTCTTGTGGTCGGTGCGCTGCCCGACCCAGGTGGCTCCCGAGTTCCAGGGCGGCGCTACGACGCTCGTCCTACGTGGGACCTTCCTTACGCCGGCGCCTTCGCGGCGGCAGCGGCGGCGGCCGATTGCGGCTCGGGCGCTGCTGCCTCGCGGTCGGGCGCGAGCGGGTCGGTCACCGCGCCGGTCTCTTCATCGAACAGCCCCTGCGCCAGCCTGGTCACCGCTGCGGGGACCGGCGGCGCCAGGTCGGCCACGGCGCGAAGACCGGACAGGACGTCGTCGGGTCGTACGGCAGGCGTCACGTGCCGAACAACCAGCCGCAGTATCGCACAGGGCCGGTCGGTCGGCCTATCAGCCGGCGTATCACTGGTGGTGGTCGCGTTCTCGAGGGTCACGACGGCGGAGCGTGCGTCGAAGGTCCGGACGCCGTTCTTGGTCCGGCGCTGGACCTCGACGGTCTCGGCCGAGGTGAAGGCCGCCACGGCGCGCTCGGCGTCGGCGGGCTCCACGCCGTCCAGCCGCAGCTCCCACACGGAGGCCGTCAGCCGGTCGGCGAGCCCGGAGGTCCGGGCCTCGACCGCGTCGATCACGTCGAGCCCGGCGGGCAGCGACTCGTCCAGGAGCAGCCTCAGCCGCTCCGGGTCGCGCGCCTCGGTGAGCGCGATCTCCAGGTATTCCGCTTCACTGCCCGTGCCGGTGGGTGCGGCATTGGCGTACGACACCTTCGGGTGCGGTGTGAACCCCGCCGAGTACGCCATGGGTACCTCGGCGCGGCGCAGCGCACGCTCGAAGGCGCGCTGGAAGTCACGGTGGCTGGTGAACCGGAGGCGGCCGCGCTTGGTGTAACGCAGTCGGATGCGCTGCACCGCGGGTACGGGCGGCGGGCCTTCGGGCTGTCGCTTGCCCAGTGTCGTTCAGTCCTTCGTGAGAGCGGTCGTACTGCTACCAAGAGTACGTGCACGAGCCGCGGATGGTTCCCGCCGGGCCACCGGCCGCTCCTTCACCGGCTCCCCGAACAGTGCCCGCCGCACGTCGGCCCGGGCCCGCCGGACGGATCCGCGGACATCGGCCAGCGCCTTCCGCGCGGCCCGGCCCACACCGCGCGAGGCCTCGGCGACGGGCCGCCAGACCGCGTCCCGCACGACGTGCCCGACCGGTGTCAGGAGGGTCCGGTACACCCACCGCGCCGGGTCCCCGACGAGCAGACGGAAGACGGCCGCGAGGAACCGGCCGACGGCGAGCGAGACATGGCCCGCGATCCGCCAGGCGTGCCCGAGCGCGACCGCGGCCTCCCGTCCGACGACGGCGAGGCCCCGGCCGACGGGCGCCAGCACCCACCGCCACAGGACGACGGCGGGCAGCACCAGCAGGATCCGCGCGGTCCAGTACAGCGCGGTGCCGGCTCCGGTGGCGACCATGCGCAGGCACCAGGCGATCCCCCTGCCGCACCAGGCGAGCGCGTGCCCGACGGGAGTGAGGACCCACGAGTACAGCCAGGTCGCGGGTACGACGAGGAGGTACCGGCCGACCAGGGCGCCGGCGGCGTACAGGCCGCGCCCCACCGCGGCGAGCACCGCGCCCACGCCCCCGGCCACCCACAGGACCGCGTGCCCGGCGGGCGCCAGCACCCACCGGTACAGCCACACCGCCGGTACGACGAGGAGGTACCGCCCGAGCCAGGCGACGCCGCGGGCCGCCGGCACGACGACGTACCTCCACAGGCCGACGGCCGGCCACACGATCAGGGCCCGCCCGAGCAGGGCCAGCGCCCGCCCGAAGGGCCGCAGCACGGTGTCCCGCAGGAAGCGCCCGCCGACGACGAGCGCGTCCCACACCAGGCGGACCGGCACGACCAGGAGCAGGACGACGATCCGGAGCGGGATCCGGATCGCCACGGTGAGACACCCTTCGGCGTCCGATCGCCGGGGCGGCTCCTGCGGGCCGCTGCCGGGGGGCCGTTTCTCGAGGTCCATACCTCTAGGGACACCGAAAGGGCGGGGTTGGATCCCGGTCAGGTCAGATCGCTGCGCGCCCAGGTCCAGCTGCTGCCGCCGTCCGCGCTGTCCCAGACCTTGACCTGCCTGCCGAAGCCCGAGCCCGTGCTCGTGAACGTCCACAGGCCGGTGCGGTTCCCTGTGCCGTCCGCCCGCGTGCCGTAGTCGTACAGCACACCGACATCGGTGCGGCCGTCACCGTCGAAGTCACCGGACACCGGCTTCGAGTTGCCCCACGTCCAGCTCCCGCTGTCCGCGCTGTCCCAGGCCAGGACCGGCTTGCCGAAGCCCGAGCCCGTACTCGTGAACGTCCACAGACCCGTGCGGTTCCCGCCGCCGTCCGCCCGCGTGCCGTAGTCGTACAGCACACCGACGTCGGTGCGGCCGTCACCGTCGAAGTCACCCGACACCGGCTTCGAACTCGCCCACCTCCAACTGCCGCTGTCCGCGCTGTCCCACACCTTGGCCGGCTTGCCGAAGCCCGCACCGTTGCTCGTCAGCGTCCACAGGGCCGTGCGGTTGCCACCGCCGTCCGCCCGCACGCCGTAGTCGTACAGCACACCGACGTCGCCGCGCCCGTCACCGTTGAAGTCACCCGACACCGGCTTCGAACTCGCCCACGTCCAACTGCCGCCGTCCGCGCTGTCCCAGGCCAGGACCGGCTTGCCGAAGCCCGAGCCCGTGCTCGTGAAGGTCAGCAGGCCCGTGCGGTTGCCGCCGCCGTCCGCCCGCGCGCCGTAGTCGTACAGCACACCGACGTCGTCGCGGCCGTCACCGTCGAAGTCCCCGGTGACCACCTCGGAACGGCTCCACGTCCAGCTCCCGCTGTCCGCGCTGTCCCACACCTTGACCGGCTTGCCGAAGCCAGAGCCGGTGCTGGTGAACGTCCACAGGGCCGTGCGGTTGCCGGTGCCGTCCGCCCGCGCGCCGTTGTCGTACAGCACACCGACGTCGGTGCGGCCGTCGCCGTCGAAGTCGCCCGAGAACGCCTTCGAGCGGCTCGCGTTCCAGCTTCCGAAGTCGGCGCTGTCCCACTTCCGTTGCGGCCCGCCGAAGCCCGCGCCCGTGCTGGTGAACGACCACAGCGACGCACTGAAGCCGCCGGTGGCGGTCGCGCCGTTGTCGTACAGCACACCGACATCGCTGCGGCCGTCGCCGTCGAAGTCGGAGGCGGGGGTCCGCACGGCGTGGGCGGTGATCCAGTCGCGCACGTCGTCGACCCGGGCGCCGATGGCGCTGCCTGCGGTCCCCTCCGGGGTGTCGACGCCGAAGCAGCCCACCTGGTTCGACCGGCTGCTGACGGCGACGAGCTCCGGCCGGCCGTCGACGGTACGGACGACCGGGCCGCCGGCGTCGCCCTGGCAGACCGCGGCGCCGCTCTTCCCGCTCAGGCCGAGGTCCCCGCCGTCGACGGAGGACACGGAGAAGGTTCCGGTGTGCGCGACGAGGGGCGCCCACTCGCGCGCCGTACGGCCGTGACCGGCCACGGTGAGGTCCTGGCCGACGGCGGGTGCGGCGCCGGCGACGCCGACCGGGGTCACACCGGTCACGGGCTGCGCGAGACGGGCCAGTACGAGATCGCGGTCGCCGTGGGGAACGAGTTCCACCACGTCACGGGTCTGCCCGCCGCCCACGGTCGCGACGGTCCTCAGCCGGGGCGGTCCGGCCGGGACGGAGAGGTCGGCGGCCGGATCGTCGGCGAAGCAGCTGGCGGCCGTGAGCATCCACTCGGGCGAGATCAGGGAGCCCGAGCAGCCTCGCTGGTGGTCGCCCACCAGCAGCCGGGCGGTGAAGCCGTAGTCGGCTCCCTCCGTGGGGGTGCCGACGACCGAGTGGGCCGGGGCGGCGGTGAGGAGAAGCAGCGGCGCCGCGCCCAGCAGCGCCGCGGCCCTGACCGCGGCGGCGCGCAGGGCGCCGCCGCGTCTTGGACGATTCGGGAGTGAGGCGGTCTCGCGAGGTGACTTCATCGCAGTCGCAGTCCTAGGGATCGGTCCGGCCGGTATGACACACGGCTGCGGTCCGCCGACCGCTCGCCGATGGCCGAAGGACCGCACCCGTGATCATCCAAGGGCGCGCCCCGTGATCCCGCCACAGGCTCAAACAGCGCAAACTGACTGTACGTCACACTTCCACCGTGACGTACGTCACCTCACCTCACCCCGGGGGCGGGGCCCTACTTGACCGTCAGCGGCAGCAGCTTCTTGCCGGTCGGGCCGATCTGGATCTCGGTGTCCATCGCGGGGCACACGCCGCAGTCGAAGCACGGCGTCCAGCGGCAGTCCTCGACCTCGGTCTCGTCGAGGGCGTCCTGCCAGTCCTCCCAGAGCCAGTCCTTGTCCAGGCCCGAGTCGAGGTGGTCCCAGGGCAGGACCTCTTCGTAGGAGCGCTCGCGGGTGGTGTACCAGTCGACGTCCACGCCGAAGGGCTCCAGGGCCTTGCCGGCGCACGCCATCCAGCGGTCGTAGGAGAAGTGCTCGCGCCAGCCGTCGAAGCGGCCGCCGTCGTCGTAGACGGCGCGGATGATCGCGCCGGTGCGACGGTCGCCGCGGGACAGGAGGCCCTCGACGATGCCGGGCTTGCCGTCGTGGTAGCGGAAGCCGATGGAGCGGCCGTACTTCTTGTCGCCGCGGATCTTGTCGCGCAGCTTGGCCAGGCGCTCGTCCGTCTCCTCGGCCGAGAGCTGCGGCGCCCACTGGAAGGGGGTGTGGGGCTTGGGGACGAAGCCGCCGATCGAGACCGTGCAGCGGATGTCGTTGGAGCCGGAGACCTCGCGGCCCTTGGCGATGACGCGGGTGGCCATGTCGGCGATCTGGAGGACGTCGTCGTCGGTCTCGGTCGGCAGGCCGCACATGAAGTACAGCTTCACCTGGCGCCAGCCGTTGCCGTAGGCCGTGGCGACGGTGCGGATCAGGTCCTCCTCCGAGACCATCTTGTTGATGACCTTGCGCATGCGCTCGGAGCCGCCCTCGGGGGCGAAGGTGAGGCCGGAACGGCGGCCGTTCCTCGTCAGTTCGTTGGCCAGGTCGACGTTGAAGGCGTCCACGCGGGTCGACGGGAGGGACAGGCCGATCTTGTCCTCCTCGTAGCGGTCCGCGAGGCCCTTGGCGACGTCGCCGATCTCCGAGTGGTCCGCGGAGGACAGCGACAGCAGGCCGACCTCCTCGAAGCCGGTCGCCTTCAGGCCCTTCTCGACCATCTCGCCGATGCCGGTGATGGAGCGCTCGCGCACCGGGCGGGTGATCATGCCGGCCTGGCAGAAGCGGCAGCCGCGGGTGCAGCCGCGGAAGATCTCCACGGACATCCGCTCGTGGACCGTCTCGGCCAGCGGGACGAGGGGCTGCTTGGGGTAGGGCCACTCGTCGAGGTCCATCACCGTGTGCTTGGAGACGCGCCACGGCACGCCCGAGCGGTTCGGTACGACGCGGGCGATACGGCCGTCGGGCAGGTACTCGACGTCGTAGAAGCCGGGGACGTACACCCCGCCCGTCTTCGCCAGGCGCAGCAGGACTTCCTCGCGGCCGCCGGGGCGGCCCTCGGCCTTCCAGGCGCGGACGACCGCGGTGATCTCCAGGACGGCCTGCTCGCCGTCGCCGATGACGGCGCAGTCGATGAAGTCGGCGATCGGCTCCGGGTTGAACGCGGCGTGTCCGCCGGCCAGGACGATCGGGTCGTCGATGCCGCGGTCCCGGGCCTCCAGCGGGATGCCGGCCAGGTCGAGGGCGGCGAGCATGTTCGTGTAGCCGAGCTCGGTGGAGAAGGAGAGCCCGAACACGTCGAAGGCCTTGACCGGGCGGTGGCTGTCGACGGTGAACTGCGGGACGGAGTGCTCCCGCATCAGCGCCTCGAGGTCCGGCCACACGCTGTAGGTGCGCTCGGCGAGGACGCCCTGCTGTTCGTTCAGTACCTCGTAGAGGATCATGACGCCCTGGTTGGGCAGGCCGACCTCGTACGCGTCCGGGTACATCAGGGCCCAGCGGACGTCACAGCTGTCCCAGGGCTTGACCGTGGAGTTGAGCTCTCCGCCGACGTACTGGATCGGTTTCTGCACGTGCGGGAGCAGAGCTTCGAGCTGCGGAAACACAGACGACACAGACTCGGCGGCTTCGGCAGGCATCTCACGGAACCTTTGTGTGCTGGCAGGGGTGACCATTCAGCGTAACCCGGCCGGACGGGTACCCCGTACGCCCAGGTCCTGTCGTCGAACTCCCGTCGTTCGCCCGAAGGACGGGAGCTCGACGGCGTCAGGTGCGTGCTCTCGCCGCGCGGGGCCTAGAGGACCGCCTTGGCGCGGATCTTGCTCAGGCGCGCGGGCAGCCGCTCCTCGTCGGCCGTGGCCCGCTGCTCCTCCCTGCCGTACAGCAGTCCGTAGGGGAACGTGTCCTCCCCCGCCGCGTGGGCCACGGCGGACAGCTCCGGCAGGGCGCGGCGGGCCATGACGCTGTCCTGGTGGTCGCCGAGCAGCTGGGTGAGCGACTTCATGGACTTGGTCACGGAGCGGGCGGGCCCGCCGAGCGCCGGGGCCGCGGCCTCGGCCGCGTAGCGGGCGCGCTTGGCCTTCTTGCGGGCCTCGTGCAGCGCGACGTCGCGTTCCGGGCCGGGCGGCAGCTCCAGGGCCCCGGTGGCGCGGCGGCGGACCTTGGCCACGTCCTTGCGCAGGGCCGCGGTGAGCACCTTGCGCGGTTTGCGGGTGGCGGCGGGGCGCAGGGGCGGGTCGGCGAGGAGGGTGTCGACGGCGTCGAGGAGCGCGAGGTGGCGGGCGGAGTCGAGGACGGCGACGAGCCGGCCGTGGTCCCGGCGGTGCCGGGCGTCGGCCCAGGCGGCGAGCCGCCGGTGCGCCGGTCCGGTGGGGACGGTGGCCGGCAGTCCGTCGAGGGCGCCGGTCAGCCGCTCGGCCAGGACCTCCTGGTCGCGTTCGGCGCCCAGTTCGGCGGCCAGCCACTTGAGTTCGGCCGCGATCGGGTCGGTGACGGCGCGGTCCAGGACCTCGGGGAAGCTGCGGAAGGTGCCGCGCATCCGGCGGGTGGCCACGCGCATCCGGTGGACCGAGTCGGGGACGTCCCGGCGGACGGCGGGGTCGTGGGCGACGATCGCGTCGCGCTGGGCGCGCAGGTAGGCGAGGACGTGGTCGCCGGCGGTCGCGGGCTCGGCGCGCCCGGCGGCCCGCGGGCGGGCGCCGCCGGTCTCCGCCAGGGCCCGGGCCAGTTTCGACGGTGCCGCCGAGGGCCGGGCGCCGGCCGTGCGCAGCCGCTCCTCGACCTGGTCCAGGAGCGCCGGGTCGCCGCCCTCGGCCAGTTCCACCTCGATCTCGGTCCAGTGGGCGGTGGCGCCCGTCCGGCCGAGCCTTTCGGCGGTGACGGTGTCGCTGACGGCCTCGGCCAGCACCTCGCCGCGGGCGCCGACCAGTCGCCGTGCGTCGCGGGCGGAGCGCAGCCGGACGACGGGCAGCAGGGCGCTGCCGCGGACGCGCGAGCGGACCAGTGCGGCGAGGGCCTCGGGGACGTCGTCGCCGAGGGGTGCCTGGATCTCGTCGCGCACGCCGGGGGCGACGGGCAGCTTCAGGTGCCAGCCGGCGTCGCCGCCGCCGGTGCGCCGGCGCAGGGTGACGCCGTCGGCGGCGAGGCGTTCGTCGGCGGTGTCGTAGTAGGTGGCGTCGAGGTGGGTGACGCCCGCGTCGACCACGTCGGCGACGCCGGGGACGCCGGTGAGGTCGGGCAGCCCGTCGTGGTCCGCCTCGTACTTCCGCTCGATCTCCCGCAGCGTCTTCGTCATGTACGTCGTGTAGCCGCCACCGCGGGGCCGGAAACGGCTCGTCCCGTTCCGGCTCCGGGGGCCGCTATGCCGACATGGGCCGTTGCACGGTGATCGACTGGAGCAGCCCGACCGCTATCCACACGGCGAACATCGAGGAGCCGCCGTACGAGACGAAGGGCAGGGGCAGGCCGGTGACCGGCATGATCCCCAGGGTCATGCCGATGTTCTCGAAGGCCTGGAAGGCGAACCAGGCGACGATGCCGGCGGCGACGACCGTGCCGTACAGGTCGGTGGTGTCCCGGGCGATCCGGCAGGCGCGCCAGAGCACCACGCCGAGCAGGAGGACGATGAGGCCGGCGCCGAGGAAGCCCAGCTCCTCGCCGGCGACGGTGAAGACGAAGTCGGTCTGCTGTTCCGGCACGAAGCGGCCCGTGGTCTGCGAGCCGTGGAAGAGGCCGGAACCGGTGAGGCCGCCCGAGCCGATGGCGATGCGGGCCTGGTTGGTGTTGTAGCCGACGCCGGCGGGGTCGAGCTCGGGGTTGGCGAAGGCGGCGAACCGGGCGATCTGGTAGTCGTCCAGGATGCCGAGCTGCCACACGGCGAGCGCGCCGAGCGTGCCGGTGCCGAGCAGCCCGAAGACCCAGCGGTTGGAGGCGCCCGAGGCGAGCAGCACGCCCAGCACGATGATGACCATGACCATGACGGACCCGAGGTCGGGCATCAGCATCACGATCATCATCGGCACGGTGGCCAGGCCGAGGGCCTGGAGGACGGTCCGGTGGTCGGGATAGGGCCGGTCGCCCGCGTCCACCCGCGCGGCCAGCAGCATCGCCATGCCCAGGATGATCGTGATCTTCACGAACTCGGAGGGCTGGAGGGAGAAGCCGCCCGGGAGCTTGATCCAGGAGTGGGCGCCGTTGATGGTCGAACCGAGCGGCGTGAGCACCAGCAGGATCAGGAACAGGGAGGCGCCGTACAGGACCGGCACGGCCGTGCGCAGGGCGCGGTGGCCGAGCCAGACGGTGGCGACCATCAGGGCGAGCCCGATGCCGGTGTTCAGCAGGTGCCGGGTCAGGAAGTAGTACTGGTCGCCCTGGTTGAGCTCGGTGCGGTTGCGGGTGGCGGAGTAGACGAGCAGGGAGCCGAGCAGGGACAGCGCGACGCCCGCCAGCAGTATCGGCCAGTCGAGCCGCCGGGCGAGGGAGTCGCGGGCGAGCAGGCGGGTCCAGCCGGCCCGCTCGGGGCCGTATCCGGAGACCTGGAAGCTGTTGGCTCCGGTCATGGGCGTGTCCTCCGCTTCCGCCTGCGGGTCTGCCGGTTCCCGGTGTCGGGCGGGTTCACGGTCGCCTGCTGGTTCTGGTCCTGCTGTCCGGCGGGGGCGTCGCCGCCCTCCTCGGTGGCCTTCTCGGTGGGCTGGAGGTCCTTCACCGGGTCCTTGGAGACCTTCGGGGAGGTGATGGTGCCGTCCGCCTTGATCTTCGGCAGGCTCTTGGCCGGCTGGGGCAGCAGCGCCTTCCCGCCGTCGATCGTCCCGTCGTCCGAGACGCCGTACAGGGCGTCGTAGATGTTGCGGACGGCCGGGCCCGAGGCGCCGGAGCCGGTGCCGCCCTGGGAGATCGTCATGACGATCGAGTAGTCCTTGGTGTACGTGGCGAACCACGAGGTGGTCTGCTTGCCGTAGACCTCGGCGGTACCCGTCTTGGCGTGCATCGGGATCTCGTCCTGCGGCCAGCCGCCGAACCGCCAGGCGGCGGTACCGCGGGTGGCGACGCCGGCGAGGGCGTCGTCCATCTTGGCCAGCGTGGCCCTGCTTATGGGCAGTTTGCCGTGCGACGTGGGCCGGATCTCGTCGACCTGCTCGCCGTCGGGGCTGACGACGGCCTTGCCGATGGTCGGGTTCCACAGCGTGCCGCCGTTGGAGATGGCGGCGTAGATGGTGGCCATCTGGATGGGGGTGACGAGGGTGTCGCCCTGGCCGATGGAGTAGTTGATGGAGTCACCGGCGCGCATCTTGTTGCCCTCGAGGCAGTTCTCGTACGAGATCCGCTCGACGTAGGAGCCGTCCTTCTTGCCCGTCTTGCACCAGGCGTCCTTGTTGGCCTCCCAGTAGTCCTGCTTCCACTGGCGGTCGGGGACCCGGCCGGTGACCTCGTTCGGCAGGTCGATGCCGGTCTCCTTGCCGAGGCCGAACTGGTGGGCCGCCTTGTAGAAGTAGTCGTTGGGCTTCTTCGGGTTCATCCCGCCGTCCTTCTTCCACTGCTCGTGCGCGAGCCGGTAGTAGACGGTGTCGCAGGAGAGCTCGAGGGCGCGGCCGATGCTGATCGAGCCGTTGTCGGCGGACTCGAAGTTCTTGAAGACCTGTCCGCCCACGGAGTAGGAGCTGGAGCAGGCGTAGCTGCCGTCGAAGTCGTAGCCGGCCTCGACCGCGGCGGCCGAGGAGACCACCTTGAAGATCGAGCCGGGGGCGGCCTGCCCCTGGGTGGCCCGGTTCAGCAGCGGGTAGTTGGAGTCCTTGCCGGTGAGCTTCTTGTAGTCCTTGGCGGAGATGCCGCCGACCCAGGCGTTCGGGTCGTACGTCGGGTTGGAGGCCATGGCGACGACGCGGCCGGTCTTGGCCTCCATCACCACGACGGCACCGGCGTCGGCCTCGTAGGTGCGGCCGGTGTTGCGGTCCATCTCCTTGCGGGCGGTCTTCATGGCCTCGTTCAGCTCGTACTCGGCGACGCGCTGGACGCGGGAGTCGATGCTGGTGACGAGGTTGGAGCCGGGCACGCCCGAGTCGGACTCGGCCTCGCCGATGACGCGGCCGAGGTTGTCCACCTCGTAGCGGGTGACGCCGGCCTTGCCGCGCAGCGCCTTGTCGTACTGGCGCTCCAGTCCGGAGCGGCCGACCTGGTCCGAGCGCAGGAAGGGCGAGTCGGTGTCCTGGGCCTTCTGGATCTCCTCGTCGGTGACCGGGGAGAGGTACCCGAGGACCTGCGCGGTGTTGGACTTGCCGGGGGCCGTGTAGCGGCGTACGGCCATGGGCTCGGCGGTGATGCCGGGGAAGTCCTCGGCCCGCTCGCGGATCTGCAGGGCCTGCTTGGGGGTGGCCTCGTCGGTGACGGGGATCGGCTGGTAGGGCGAGCCGTTCCAGCAGGGCTGCGGCGTCTTGGCGTCGCACAGCCGGACCTTGTCCATGACCTCCTGGGGCTGCATGCCCAGGACCCCGGCGAGTTTGGTGAGGACCGCCTTGCCGTCGTCCTTCATCTTCAGCAGGTCGGTGCGGGAGGCGGAGACGACGAGCCGGGTCTCGTTGTCGGCGAGCGCCACACCGCGCGCGTCGAGGATGGAGCCGCGGGTGGCGGGCTGGACGACCTGCTGGACGTGGTTGCCCGAGGCCTCCTTGGCGTACTCGTCGCCCTGGCGGATCTGGAGGTACCAGAGCCGGCCGCCGAGGGTGCCGAGGAGGGAGAGGACGAGGATCTGGATGACGACGAGCCGGGTCTGGACGCGTGTGTTCCGCCCGGTCTCCGGAATGTTAGTCACGGGCGCGGCCCATTCCGTCGAGGTTGGTGGGCGACGGGCGGGAGTCGGTCACTGCCTGCCCCTCGCGAAGTGCGTGCTGTCCGTGGTGTGCTGCCGCGTCGTCACAGCCGCTTGACCCCCTTGATGCGTCCGGCCCGGGCCACCCGGGCCCGCGCCGCCTTCACGCGCAGCCCGCGCTGCTGCCCGATGCGCAGTCCGGTGCCCGAGGAGAGCCAGCCGGAGGAGATGTCGGCGGTCTGGGCGCTGGAGCCCGCGTCGGCCAGCGGATCGTTCTCGGCGCGGCGGGCGAGCGCCATGATGCCGGGCACCACGAAGGGCGCGAGCAGCAGGTCGTAGAGCGCCGCCGTGAACAGCAGGTTGGGCAGGCCCACATGGCGGGCGGCGGTGTCGCCGACGAGGGCGCCGACGCCGGCGTAGAGCAGGGTGGTGCCGACGGCGGCGACGACGACCACGACCATCGGGCCGGTGGCCGACCTGAGCCGGCCGTTGTCCGGCTTGGCGAGACCGGCGAGGTACCCGATGACGCACAGCACCAGGGCGTAGCGGCCGGCGGCGTGGTCGGCGGGCGGGGCGAGGTCGGCGAGGAGTCCGGCGCCGAAGCCGACGAGGGCGCCGCCGACGTGGCCGTAGACCAGGGCGAGGCCGAGGACGGTGAGCAGCATCAGGTCGGGGACCGCGCCGGGCAGGTGCAGCCGGGCGAGGACGCTGACCTGGATCACCAGGGCGACGACGACCAGGGAGACGGACAGCAGGATCCGGTTGACGCGCATGGGACGAAAGCTCCTACTGCTCGGTCTGTTCGGACTGCTCGGACTGTGCCTGGCCGTCGGGCGCCCCGGCGGACGGCGTCACGGTCACCGTCACGGTGGGCGTGGGTTTCGGCTGGGGCTTGGCCGGGAGCACCGTGTCGCGCGGGTCCTTCGCCGGGGCCTGGACGACGACGCCGACGATGTCGAGCTTGGTGAAGGAGGCGAACGGCGTGACGTAGAGGGTGCGGGTCAGGTCGCCGCCGGAGGGGTCGACGCGGGTGACGGTGCCGACCGGGACGCCGGGAACGAAGGGCTTGTCGGCCTGGGAGCCGAAGGTGACGAGGCGGTCGCCCTTCTTGACGTCGGCCTTGCCGTTGAGGAGCTCGACGCGCAGCGGGCGGTCGCCCTGCCCGGAGGCGAAGCCCAGCTCGTCGCCGGCCTCCATGCGGGTGCCGACGGTGAAGTCGGGGTCGTTGGCGAGGAGCACGGTGGCGGTGTGGGGACCGACGGTGGTCACGCGCCCGACCAGGCCGTCGCTGTTGAGGACGGTCATGTCGCGCTTGATGCCGTCGTTGGCCCCGGCGTCGATGGTGACGGTCCAGGAGAAGCCCTGGGCCGCTCCTATGGCGATGACCTGGGCGCCCTTGATGCCGTACTGGCCGGCGCCGGCCAGGCCCAGCATCTTGTCGAGCTGCTTGAGGCGGCTGCGGCCGCGTTCGTCGCTGCCGAGCTTCGCCTTGAGGGCCGCGTTCTGCGTCTCCAGTTCGGCGAGCCGGTCGTGCCGGTCGCCGGAGTCGCGGATCGCGGAGACCGCGTTGCCGACCGGGTCGACCGCGGACGACACCCCGTTCTCGATCGGACCGAAGACGGTGGCCGCCGCCTGCCGGGCACCGTCGACCGGTGAGTCCTCCCCACCGCGGATGTCCACCGTGATCAGCGCGAACGCGACGGCGATCAGCAGCACCAGGAGCAGCCGGCTCTCTTTCGTGTCCCTCACGTGCGGCGGCCGTGCCTTCCTCGTCGGAATTCGGGAATTACGTTGCGGTGTTCAGGAATTCGAGGGATCGAAGGCGGACGCCCGTCTCGTCCGGTGCGGGCACTGTGGGCGTCTCATGTCCCTTTGTCTTATGTCTCTATATCAACGATCCGCCGCACGAGAGGAGATCGTCTCGTACGGCGGAACCGAAGTGTTACGTCATCTGCGGGGCTGGGCGTCCAGCACCTGCTGGAGCGCCTCGAACTCCTCGACGCACTTTCCGGAGCCGAGCGCCACGCTGTCCAGCGGGTCCTCGGCGATGTGGATCGGCATGCCGGTCTCCCGGCGCAGCCGCTCGTCGAGACCGCGCAGCAGCGCACCGCCGCCGGTCAGCACGATGCCCCGGTCCATGATGTCGCCGGACAGCTCCGGCGGACACTTGTCGAGGGTCGTCTTGACCGCGTCGACGATCGCGTTGACGGGCTCCTCGATCGCCTTGCGCACTTCGGCGGCCGAGATGACGACGGTCTTGGGCAGTCCGGACACGAGGTCCCGGCCGCGGATTTCGGTGTGCTCGTCGGAGTCGAGGTCGTACGCCGATCCGATCGTGATCTTGATCTGTTCGGCCGTGCGCTCACCCAGCAGAAGGCTGTACTCCTTCTTCACGTGCTGGATGATCGCGTTGTCCAGCTCGTCACCCGCGACGCGGATGGACTGGGCGGTGACGATGCCGCCGAGCGAGATGACCGCGACCTCCGTGGTGCCGCCGCCGATGTCGACCACCATGTTGCCCGTGGCCTCGTGGACCGGCAGGCCGGAGCCGATGGCCGCGGCCATGGGCTCCTCGATGATGTGCACCTGACGGGCGCCGGCCTGGGACGACGCCTCGATGACGGCGCGGCGCTCGACGCCGGTGATGCCCGAGGGCACACAGACGACGACCCGCGGACGAGCCAGATAACGCCGCTTGTGGATCTTCAGGATGAAGTAGCGGAGCATCCGCTCGGTGATCTCGAAGTCGGCGATCACGCCGTCCTTCAGCGGACGCACGGCAACGATGTTGCCGGGCGTGCGCCCGATCATCTTCTTCGCTTCGGCGCCGACCGCCAGGATGCCACCGGTGTTGGTGTTGATCGCGACGACGGACGGCTCGTTGAGTACGATCCCGCGACCCCTGACGTACACCAGCGTGTTGGCGGTCCCGAGGTCGACAGCCATGTCACGGCCGATGAACGACATTGAGTTCCCCATCAGGATTCGACTGGCCTTCCCGGTGGCCTTTGAGGGCTTTTCAGGTCGGCGAGGTGGGCGCAGTGGCGCGTGGAGGCTTCCATCGTAGACGCGCTTTCGCGAACACTGCGCGAGGGTCTTCGCCATTGTCAGCAGATGGCGTATCGCCTCGCTTGTGGAGACGGGCCAACGGTGGCATCCGTTCCCCCGAACAGGCGCGCATATGCCACAGGGCGGTCGCTTTCACGCGACCGCCCCGGTCGGCCCGCGGCCATTCGGCTGACGTACCGTCAGAAAAAAAGTCGTCCGGTGTGTCCGGACCGGGCTCAGACGCGGCCCGGGAAGAAGATCTTCAGCTCGCGTTCGGCCGACTCCTCGGAGTCGGAGGCGTGGATCAGGTTCTCGCGGACGATGACGCCGAAGTCCCCGCGGATGGAACCCGGGGCCGCTGCGATCGGGTCGGTCGGGCCGGCCAGGGCGCGCACGCCCTCGACGACCCGCTCGCCCTCGACGACCAGGGCCACGACCGGGCCGGAGGACATGAACGCGACCAGCGGCTCGTAGAAGGGCTTGCCCTTGTGCTCGCCGTAGTGCTGCTCCAGCGTCTCGGTGTCCAGGGTGCGCAGCTCCAGCGCGGTGATCTGCCAGCCGGCCTTGCGTTCGATACGGCTGATGATCTCGCCGGTCAGGCCACGACGGACGGCGTCGGGCTTGAGGAGGACGAGGGTGCGCTGCGTCACGAGGGCTCCTTGGAATGTACGAGTGTGCGGTTGTAAGCGGTGATGACCGAGGTTACCGGGCGTGTCGCGGCGGCCGTCACGCAGCGTCAGGTGCGGGGGCGTCCGCCTGGGCCGCGAACCTGGCCTTCGCCTCGTCGATCTTGCGCCCGTAGTGCACCGACGCCCACCACAGGGCCGCGAAGACCGCGCCCATGAAGAACATCGTCGGCACGACGAAGCCGGAGGCGATCAGGGCGACCTGCAGGGCCCAGCCGAAGGCGACACCGCCCGGCCGGGTCACCAGCCCGCACAGCACCACGCACAGGAACATCGCGACACCGCTGACCGTCCACACGGTGCCCATGGACAGGTCGGGGTCCTTCATGGCGACCAGTCCGGCGAAGCCGATCAGGAGGAACTCGCCGATCAGGGTCGAAGCACAGAGCGTACGCATGTTTCTCAGCCCTTCCCCAGCAGCAGCCGGGCCTCGCCGACGGTGATGACGGAACCGGTGACCAGCACGCCGCCGCCGGCGAACTCGCCCTCCTCCTCGGCCAGCGTGATCGCGGCCTCCAGGGCGTCCGGCAGCCGCGGCTCGACCTGGACGCGGTCCTCGCCGAACACCTCGACGGCGATCGCCGCCAGCTCGTCGGCGTCCATGGCACGGTGGCTGGAGTTCTGCGTGACGACGACCTCGGCGAAGACCGGCTCGAACGCCTCCAGCAGTCCGCGCACGTTCTTGTCGCCGCTCGCGCCGACCACACCGATGAGCCGGCTGAACTGGAAGGCCTCCCCGACCGCCTCCGCCGTGACCCGGGCGCCCGCCGGATTGTGCGCGGCGTCCAGCACCACGGTGGGCGAGCGCCGCACGACCTCCAGCCGTCCGGGGGACGCGACGGCGGCGAACGCCTTGCGCACGGTGTCGATGTCGAGCGGCTCGGGACGCTGCGCGCCGACGCCGAAGAACGCCTCGACCGCGGCCAGCGCCACCGCCGCGTTGTGCGCCTGGTGGGCGCCGTGCAGGGGCAGGTAGACCTCGGCGTACTCGCCGCCCAGCCCGCGCAGGGTCACCAGCTGTCCGCCGACGGCGACCTGCCGGGCCACGACCCCGAACTCGAGCCCCTCGCGCGCCACCGTGGCGTTCACGTCCACGGCCTTCTTCAGCAGCACCTGGGCCGCGTCCACCGGCTGCTGGGCGAGGATCACGGTGGCGTCCCGCTTGACGATCCCGGCCTTCTCGGTCGCGATCTCCCCGTGCGTCTCGCCGAGCCGGTCGGTGTGGTCCAGGTCGATGGGGGTGACGACGGCGACGTCCCCGTCGATGACGTTGGTGGCGTCCCAGGAGCCGCCCATCCCGACCTCGACGACGGCCACGTCGACGGGTGCGTCGGCGAAGGCGGCGTACGCCATGCCGGTCAGCACCTCGAAGAAGGACAGCCGGTACTCCTGCTGGGCGTCCACCATCTCGACGTACGGCTTGATGTCCTCGTACGTCTCGACGAATCGCTCGGCGGAGATCGGCGCCCCGTCCAGGCTGATCCGCTCGGTGATCGACTGCACGTGCGGCGAGGTGTACCGCCCGGTGCGCAGGTCGAAGGCGCCGAGCAGCGCCTCGATCATGCGGGCGGTGGAGGTCTTGCCGTTGGTCCCGGTGATGTGGATGGAGGGGTACGACCGCTGCGGCTCGCCCAGCACGTCCATCAGCGCGGCGATCCGGGCGACGGACGGCTCCAGCTTGGTCTCGCCCCAGCGGGTCGCCAGCTCCGTCTCGACGCCGCGCAGCGCCGCGTCCACCTCGGGGTCCTCGGGGCGCCCGGGGATGTCGGCCTGCGGGGGGCCGCCCTGGGTGCGCAGGGTGCGGCTGCCGGCCTCGATGACGGCGAGGTCGGGGTCGCGGGTGGTCTCCGCGTCGATGATCTCGTCGAAGGAGTCGAGGGGGTCGGGCTGGTCGTTCTCGCCGGGGTTGTCGCTCACGGGAACAGTCTACGGAGGCCGACCGACAGGGCGCCCATGGAGTGGGGTGGCCCGGGTCTCGCGGCGAGTGCGGGTCGTTCGTGGCCGGTCGCGCAGTTCCCCGCGCCCCTGGGACACGCAGGCCTCCGGCGCGTGCATCGACAGCCGAGCAGCCCGTCCCCACCGTCGCCTCTCATCGCCGTAGCTGCGGGCAGACTTGCCTCCCCCAGGGCCTGAACGGCCTGGTAGGTGCCCCCAGAAACGGCACGGGTGGGCGTGGGGGTCTCCCCGCCCGAGCGAAGCCGAGAGTGGGGGAGGCACCCCGACCGCGCCGGGCCGCGCGACCCACCCGGCCGAAGGCCCCCGGCGCCGACACGGCACCGGGGGCCTTCACCTGCGTACGACCGGCACCTACGCCGACGGCAGCTTCTCCAGCTGCGCCTGGATGCGGGCGATGTCCTCGTCCGCCTTGGCCAGCCGCCCGCGGATCTTGTCCACGACGTGGTCCGGCGCCTTGGCCAGGAACGCCTCGTTGCCGAGCTTCCCGTTGGCCTGCGCCTTCTCCTTCTCCGCGGCGGCCAGGTCCTTCGCGAGCCGCTTCCGCTCCGCCGCGAAGTCGATCACGCCGGACAGGTCCAGCGCGACCTCGGCCCCCGCCACGGGCAGCGTCGCCGTCGCCGTGAAGGAGTCGCCCTCCGGCTGGAGGCGCAGCAGCTGCCTGATGGCCGCCTCGTGCGGCGCGAGAGCCGTACCGTCCAGCGTCAGCCGGGCCGGCACCCGCTGCCCCGGCTGCAGACCCTGGTCGGCGCGGAACCGGCGCACCTCGGTGATCACGGACTGGACCGTCTCGATCTCCCGCTCGGCGTCCGCGTCCCGGAAGCCGCCCGGCGCGTCAGCGCCAGGAACCAGCACAGCGCCCGGCCACTCGGCGACGACGACCGACTCGCCGCCCGTGAGGGTGGTCCACAGCGTCTCGGTGACGAAGGGGACGACCGGGTGCAGCAGCCGCAGCGTGACGTCCAGGACCTCGCCGAGGACCCGCTTGGAGACCTCGGCGGCCTCCCCGCCTGCCTGGAACGTGGTCTTGGACAGCTCGACGTACCAGTCGAAGACCTCGTCCCACGCGAAGTGGAACAGCGCGTCGGACAGCTTGGCGAACTGGAAGTCGTCGTAGTACGCGTCGACCTCGGCGACGACCGAGTTCAGCCGGGACAGGATCCACCGGTCGGCGGCGGACATCGCGGCCGGCTCCGGCAGCGGGCCGTCCACCGTCGCGCCGTTCATCAGCGCGAAGCGCGTCGCGTTCCAGATCTTGTTGGCGAAGTTCCGCGAGCCCTGGACCCAGTCCTCGCCGATCGGCACGTCGACGCCCGGGTTGGCGCCGCGCGCCAGGGTGAAGCGCAGGGCGTCGGAGCCGTACTTGTCCATCCAGTCCAGCGGGTTGACCGCGTTGCCGAAGGACTTCGACATCTTCTTGCCGAACTGGTCGCGAACCATGCCGTGCAGGGCGATGGTGTGGAACGGCGGGGTGCCGTCCATCGCGTAGAGGCCGAACATCATCATCCGGGCGACCCAGAAGAAGAGGATGTCGTAGCCGGTGACCAGGACGGAGTTCGGGTAGAACTTCGCGAGCGACTCGGTCTGTTCGGGCCAGCCCAGGGTGGAGAAGGGCCACAGGCCGGAGGAGAACCAGGTGTCGAGGACGTCGGTGTCCTGGTGCCAGCCCTCGCCGGTCGGCGCCTCGTCGTCCGGTCCGACGCAGACGATCTCACCGTTCGGCCCGTACCAGACGGGGATGCGGTGGCCCCACCACAACTGCCGCGAGATGCACCAGTCGTGGAGGTTGTCGACCCAGTCGAAGTACCGCTTCTCCATCTCCTGCGGGTGGATCCTGACCCGGCCGTCGCGGACGGCGTCGCCGGCCGCCTTCGCCAGCGGGCCGACCTTGACCCACCACTGCATGGACAGGCGCGGCTCGATGGTGGTGCTGCACCGCGAGCAGTGGCCGACGGAGTGGACGTAGGGCCGCTTCTCGGCGACGATCCGGCCCTCGGCGCGCAGCGCGGCGACGATGGCGGAGCGGGCCTCGAGGCGGTCCAGGCCCTGGAAGGGGCCGTGCGCGGTGATGACGGCGTGCTCGTCCATCACGGCGATGGACGGCAGGTCGTGGCGCTGGCCGATCTCGAAGTCGTTCGGGTCGTGGGCCGGGGTCACCTTGACGGCGCCGGTGCCGAACTCGGGGTCGACGTGCTCGTCGGCGACGACCGGGATGGAGCGGTCCGTCAGCGGCAGCTTGATCAGCTTGCCGACGAGGTGCTGGTAGCGCTCGTCCTCGGGATGGACGGCGACGGCCGTGTCACCGAGCATCGTCTCCGCGCGGGTCGTGGCGACGACGATGGTCTCGTCGCCCTCGCCGTACTTCATGGAGACGAGCTCGCCGTCGTCGTCCTGGTAGTTGACCTCGATGTCGGAGATCGCGGTCAGACAGCGCGGGCACCAGTTGATGATGCGCTCGGCGCGGTAGATCAGCTCGTCGTCGTAGAGCCGCTTGAAGATGGTCTGGACGGCCTGGGAGAGGCCCTCGTCCATGGTGAAGCGCTCGCGCGACCACGCGACGCCGTCGCCGAGGCGGCGCATCTGTCCGGAGATCTGGCCGCCGGACTCGCCCTTCCACTTCCAGACCCGCTCGACGAAGGCCTCACGGCCCAGGTCGTGCCGGGACTTGCCCTCCTTCGCGAGCTCCCGCTCGACGACGTTCTGCGTGGCGATGCCGGCGTGGTCCATGCCGGGCTGCCACAGCGTCTCGAACCCCTGCATGCGCTTGCGGCGCGTGAGGGCGTCGATGAGCGTGTGCTCGAAGGCGTGCCCGAGGTGGAGGCTGCCCGTGACGTTCGGCGGGGGGATGACGACGGTGAACGGCGGCTTGTCGCTCGCCGCGTCCGCCTCGAAGTAACCGCGCTCTACCCAGCGCTCGTACAGCGGCCCCTCCACATCGGCCGGCGCGTACTGGGTCGGCAGTTCGGTGTCGGGCGCTGATGGCTGCTGCTGAGCGTTCTCGGTCACGCGCTCAGTTTAAGGGCGTCACGACCGTGTCCCGAAACGCTTTCCTTTGTAACGGTGCGGGGCCCCGGTGACCTGCGCACGCCACGTCTGCGTCAGGATGTCAGCAACACGTAAGCATCTGGAGGGGAACCCAGCCATGAGTCACAACCAGCCGGGCCCGTACGGCGGGCAGCCTCAGCAGCCCGGACCGTACGGCCAGCCGGGGCCGTACGGCCAGCAGCAGCCGCAGGCCCCCCAGCCCGGCTACGGCTACCCCCAGCAGACGCCTCCGGCCCAGCCCGGCTACGGCTACCCGCAGCAGGCCCCTCCCCCGCAGCAGGGCTACGGCTACCCGCAGCAGCCCGGCCAGGGCGGTGTCCCGCCGCAGGCCCCCTACGGCCAGCAGCCCTACGGCATGCCCCAGCCCCCGGCGCCGGGCGGCGGCAAGAAGAAGACGGGCCTGATCATCGGCGCGGTCGCGGTCGTGGCGGCGATCGGCGTGGGCGCGTACTTCGTGATCGGCGGGGGCGGCGGCAGCGGCGCCGGCGACATCGCCGACGACGGCCCCCACAAGCTGACGACTCCGGCCACGGTGCTCGGCGAGTACAAGAAGTCCGAGAGCGACTCCAACACCATGACGGAAAGCGACATGAAGGACGCCGCGAAGTGGGGGGTGAAGGACGCCAAGGACGTCAGCGCCGGGTACGAGGCCAACAACGAGGACAACCCCCTGGCCTCGAAGATGCTCTCCTTCGCCGGCGTCTACGGCACGATCGACGACCCTGAGAAGACCATCGACGCGATGTTCGCGCACATGAAGAAGGAGAGCCAGGCGGGCGGTGACGACGAGGACGTCACCCTGGTCGGCGACCCGAAGGAGTACAAGCCCTCCTCCCTCGACGGCGCCGTCATCAAGTGCCAGGACGCCAAGGTCGACAACTCCGACGGCGGCGCGAACGAGCCGAAGTCGATGACCATGACGTACTGCGTCTGGGGCGACCACAGCACGCTCGGCTTCGTCATGCCGATGAACCTGCTGGACATCGCGGGGGGCAAGAAGGCCGACGCCGCCGAGGCGGCCGAGATCACCGCCAAGCTCCGCAAGGAGGTCCGCGTCAAGGCCTGACGCGGACGCACGGCAACGCGGAAGGGGCCCGGTCGGTCGACCGGGCCCCTTCCGCGTGCGTACGGCGACGGCTACGCCGTCTTCTGCTCGCCCGGGCCGCGGCCGCGGGAGTCGCGGGGGATGAGCGTCGGGTTGACGTTGGAGAGGACCACGTCGGCCGTGATGACGACGCGGGCCACGTCCTTGCGGGACGGCACCTCGTACATGACGCCCTGGAGGACTTCCTCCATGATGGCGCGCAGGCCGCGGGCGCCGGTCTGGCGGAGGATGGCCTGGTCGGCGATGGCCTCGAGGGCCTCGCGCTCGAAGTCCAGCTCGACGCCGTCGAGTTCGAACAGGCGCTGGTACTGCTTCACCAGCGCGTTGCGCGGCTCGACCAGGATCTGGAGCAGGGCCTCGCGGTCGAGGTTGTGGACCGAGGTGATGACCGGGAGGCGGCCGATGAACTCCGGGATCATCCCGAACTTCACCAGGTCCTCCGGCATGACCTGCTCGAACTGGTCCTTGGACTCGATCTCCCGCTTGGAGCGGATCTGCGCGCCGAAGCCGATGCCCTTGGCGCCGGCCCGGCCCTCGATGATCTTCTCCAGGCCCGCGAAGGCACCGCCCACGATGAACAGCACGTTCGTCGTGTCGATCTGGATGAACTCCTGGTGCGGGTGCTTGCGTCCGCCCTGCGGCGGGACCGAGGCCGTGGTGCCCTCGAGGATCTTGAGCAGGGCCTGCTGGACGCCCTCGCCGCTCACGTCGCGCGTGATCGACGGGTTTTCACTCTTCCGCGCGACCTTGTCGATCTCGTCGATGTAGATGATCCCGGTCTCGGCCTTCTTGACGTCGTAGTCCGCGGCCTGGATCAGCTTCAGCAGGATGTTCTCGACGTCCTCGCCGACGTACCCCGCCTCGGTGAGCGCCGTGGCGTCGGCGATCGCGAACGGGACGTTCAGCATGCGGGCGAGGGTCTGGGCGAGGAGGGTCTTGCCGGAGCCCGTGGGGCCCAGCAGGAGGATGTTGGACTTCGCCAGCTCGATGGCGTCCTCGCGGCCCTGCGCGCCGCCGTTCTCGCCGGCCTGGACGCGCTTGTAGTGGTTGTACACCGCGACGGAGAGGGCCTTCTTGGCCGCCTCCTGGCCCACCACGTACCCCTCGAGGAACTCGTAGATCTCGCGGGGCTTGGGGAGCTCCTCCCAGCGCACCTCGCTGGTCTCGGCGAGCTCTTCCTCGATGATCTCGTTGCAGAGATCGATGCACTCGTCGCAGATGTACACACCGGGCCCTGCGATGAGCTTCTTGACCTGCTTCTGGCTCTTCCCGCAGAACGAGCACTTGAGCAGATCGCCGCCGTCACCGATGCGTGCCACGGTGTGCTTCCCCTTCGCCTGGGAGACTCCCAGCCGTCGACGTGACGTCGACGGCCGGCTGACTCCTGGTGCTGCCTTATGTCCGACGGTACCTTGCCGGGCCCCCCGTCCGGGCCCCCCTTGGCACGGTTCGCTTTGACGTGAACCGCGCCAAACCGTGCCAAGGGGCGGCAGACGTTACAGCCTCCGTGCCTAGCGCAGGGAGGAGTTGTCCATCTTCCGGGTGGTGATGATCTGGTCGATCAGGCCGTAGCTCAGCGCGTCCTCGGCCGTGAGGATCTTGTCGCGCTCGATGTCCTCGCGGATCTTCTCCACCGGCGTGGTGGAGTGCTTGGCCAGCATCTCCTCCAGCTGCGCGCGCATCCGCAGGATCTCGTTGGCGGCGATCTCCAGGTCGGAGACCTGACCGCGGCCCGTCTCGCTGTACGGCTGGTGGATCAGGACGCGGGCGTTCGGCAGCGCCATGCGCTTGCCGGGCGTGCCGGCGGCCAGCAGCACGGCCGCGGCGGAGGCCGCCTGGCCCATGCAGACCGTCTGGATGTCCGGCTTGACGTACTGCATCGTGTCGTAGATCGCCGTGAGCGCCGTGAAGGAGCCGCCGGGGCTGTTGATGTACACCGAGATGTCGCGGTCCGGGTCCATCGACTCCAGGCACAGCAGCTGGGCCATGACGTCATTGGCGGAGGCGTCGTCGATCTGCACGCCGAGGAAGATCACGCGCTCCTCGAAGAGCTTCGCGTACGGGTCGTACTCGCGCACGCCCTGCGAGGTGCGCTCGACGAAGCGCGGGATGACGTAGCGGGACTCGGCGGACGGGCCGGTGTACTCGGCGCGCGAGCGGTCGTACAGGCCGCTGCCGGGGAAGTCGTTCACAGTGTCTCCTGGGAAGAGGCTGAGGCGGTCGGCTCGGGGCGGGACGCGGCTCAGGCGCCCGTGCCGCCGCCGCCCGGCATGCCGGCGGCCGTCGCGATGACGTCGTCGATGAGGCCGTACTCCTTGGCCTCGAAGGCGTCGAACCAGCGGTCGCGGTCCGAGTCGCGGGTGATCTGCTCGACCGTCTGGCCGGTGTGCTGGGAGGTGAGCTCGGCCATGCGCTTCTTGGTGTGCAGCAGCCGCTCGGCGTGGATCTTGATGTCCGACGCGGAGCCGGCCAGGCCGGCCGACGGCTGGTGGATCAGGATCTCGGCGTTCGGCAGGGCGAAGCGCTTGCCGGGCGTGCCCGCGCTGAGCAGGAACTGTCCCATCGAGGCCGCGAGGCCCATGGCGATCGTCACCACGTCGTTCTTGATGTACTGCATGGTGTCGTAGATCGCCATGCCGGCCGTGATCGAGCCGCCGGGGCTGTTGATGTAGAGGAAGATGTCCTTGTCCGGGTCGGAGGCAAGGAGCAGCAGCTGCGCGGTGATCTTGTTGGCAATGTCGTCGTCCACGGGCTGCCCGAGGAAGATGATCCGCTCGCCGAGCAGTCGGTTGTAGACCTGGTCGCCGAGGCCACCACCGATGGAGGGCTCGCCGGCGGCTGAGGGCATCAGATTCGTCACGTATCCACCTGCTCGTCTTACGACGGCGCCGGGCCGTCTCACGTTTCCCTGCGGGGCTGGAAGCCGATTCGGAGACTCCCCTGCCCTCGTATTCATGGACCCTAACGCGGGGGGCCTGCGGCGCCATCCCGGTTCTGCGGGTGTTCGCCGGGGGCGTAGAGCTCCGCGGGCGCGGCCGGGGCCCCGCCGTCGTGCCGTGCGCTCGCCGCCGTCCCTGGGCCGTACGGGGCCGGTCGTGCCCCGTGGCGCAACCGCGACGGGCCCCGAGAAGCACATGCGTCTCGGGGCCCGTCGTTACGGCGTACAGGTGCCGTGGGCGGATCAGCCCTCGGTCTTCTCCTCGGCCTTGTCGTCGGCGGACTCGGCGGGTTCGGCGGCGGCCTCGGCGGCCTCCGTCTCCTCCTCCTCGTCGTCCAGGTCGACGATCTCGCCGTTGGTGTCCTTGACCGTGGCCTTCTCGACCACGGCGGCCAGGGCCTTGCCGCGGGCGACCTCGCCGACGAGGAGCGGGACCTGGCCCTGCTCGACGACGGCCTGGGCGAACTGGTCGGGGGACATGCCGGAGGAGGCCGCGCGCCGCATGAGGTGCTCGGTGAGCTCCTCCTGGCTGACGTTGAGCTTCTCCTGCTTGACCAGCTCGTCGAGAACGAACTGGGTCTTGATGCCCTTGACCGCGGCCTCGCGGGTCTCGGTGTCGAACTCCTCGGCGGTCTTGCCCTGGAGCTCCAGGTACTTGTCGAGGGTCAGGCCCATCTGGCCGAGCTGGTGGTGCTCGAGGTTGTGCTTACGGGTGTTGATCTCGTCCTCGAGGAGCTTCTCGGGGACCGGGACCTCGACCAGCTCGAGCAGCTTGTCCAGCACGCGCTCCTGGGCCTGGGTGGCCTGGTCGTACTGCTTCATGTTCGCCAGGCGCTTGCGGCTGTCGGCGCGCAGCTCCTCCAGCGTGTCGAACTCCGACGCGAGCTGGGCGAAGTCGTCGTCCAGCTCGGGCAGCTCCCGCTTGGCGACCTGGGTGACCTTGACGGTGACCTCGGCCTCCTTGCCGGCCGCCGAGCCGCCCTTGAGCTCGGAGGTGAAGGTGGCCTCGCCACCGGCCTCCAGGCCCTTCACGGCGTCGTCGATGCCGTCCAGCAGCTCACCGGAGCCGATGGTGTAGGAGACGCCGTCGGCGACGCCGTCCTCGAGGACCTCGCCGTCGACCTTGGCCTGCAGGTCGATGGTGACCACGTCGCCGTCCTCGGCGGCCCGCTCGACCGGGGAGGTGGAGGCGAAGCGCTCGCGCAGCTGCTCGACCGACTTCTCGACGTCCTCGTCGCTGACCTCGACGGCGTCGACCTCGACCTCGATGCCGGAGTAGTCCGGGATCTCGACGGCCGGGCGGACGTCGACCTCGGCGGTGAAGTTCAGCGTCTCGCCGTCCTTCAGCTCCGTGATGTCGACCTCGGGCTGGCCGAGCGGGTTCAGCTCGGCCTCGTTGACCGCGTCGGTGTAGAACTTCGGAAGCGCGTCGTTGACCGCCTCCTCCAGGACCGCACCGCGGCCGAACCGCTGGTCGATGACCCGGGCCGGGATCTTGCCCTTGCGGAAGCCCTTCACCGTGACCTGCTGGTTGATCTTCTTGTACGCCGCGTCGAGGCTGTCCTTGAGCTCCTCGAAGGGCACCTCGACAGTGAGCCGAACCCGGGTCGGGTTCAGGGTCTCCACGGCGCTCTTCACGGTTCGGTCTCCTTGTGGCTGACTTCTTGGGTTCTGCCGGCGCGGAGAGCGTCCGGCGGATGTTCGCCGCCCGGAGACTTCAGACTCTGAGACACACGGGCGTGCAGCTTGCATAGTAACGGCAGCGACTACACGGCCCAAAAGGCGATCACTCCCGATCGCCACCGGTGATCCGCGGATGGTCCTCCGACGGCCCGCCGTGATGATCGCGGGTGACCGGCCGGTGGATGGTCGGGGTGGCGGGATTTGAACCCACGGCCTTCCGCTCCCAAAGCGGACGCGCTACCAAGCTGCGCCACACCCCGTCTGGTGCGACACGTAGGGTACATGCCCCCGGCCGCCGGGGGCCGTCGTCTTTTCCACGCGGTTTCCCGCGGAGGGGCGCACGCCCGGTGCGGACGGGAAGGGGTGTGCGGGGAGGGGGCACGACCCGCTACGATGCCTCCAGTGCCGCGGTCGCCGACCTGCGGTGCGCACTGCGCGGGCGTAGCTCAATGGTAGAGCCCCAGTCTTCCAAACTGGCTACGCGGGTTCGATTCCCGTCGCCCGCTCCGAGAGGCCTCCGGCCCGGTCCCCCCGAGGGGCCGGGCCGGAGGCCTTTGTGCGCCGGGGGCGCGCCGGGGTGCGCCCTAGAACTGGATGGAGTTGATCGTCTCCGCTATCGAGTTCAGGAACCGCTGGATGTCGTCGGCCATGCCCGTCGAGGCGAGGAAGAAGCCGAAGAGGACCGCGACGATCGCCGGGCCCGCCTTGATGGAGCCTCCTCGCAGCAGCACCACCAGGATGATCGCCAACAGCAGCACCACTGACAGTGAAATGGCCACAACTGATCACACCCTCGGTCGGTCCGCTCTCCCGGCGCACGGTGCCGCGTTCCGCGCACCCCGCAGAACCATCGTGCCACCAACCGGGCCCCGTCATGCGGAAGGTGACGCATCGTCCGCCGGCGATCCGGCCGGCCGTGCTCCCCCGCGCGCGCGGGCACGCCCCGAGGGCACATTCCGTACAGGAATTCGACACGACACTCGCACGGGGAATTCGGGTCGTTTCGTTTCACTGCCCGCACAACACGTCCGCGGGTATGCCGAATTGGCGACGCGGACACATCCGGGTGTCGCGCACGCGCGCCGGCTCCGCGCGGGTGGACGCATTCCAGGGGAGCCCGTCGGCCGATCCTCGCCCCCTTTCGTACCGAAGAGTCATGACAAGGCGGGCCTCCTGGGCGCTCCGTGACGTCCGGTGGCACCGGTAGCTGTGGGACCCGTCACGCAATTGCCAGGTCGACTCCCGCGGAATTCGGGGTAGTCGCGAAGGGCTTCATGGGGCCGAATACGGGAAGGGCGTACGGGGTTTTACGAGATCACTCGCGCGACGCTAGGGTGCCTCAAATGTTCAACGCTGCCTCGTCCCCACCAAACGCAGCGAGGTCGACGACGGGTGCGGCCCCGTCCGGCGCGCGACGCGACGCGTTCTTCGACAACGCCAAGTACCTGGCGATCGTGCTGGTGGCCATGGGCCACTCCTGGGACCCGCTCAACGACGACAGCCGGGTCCTGGAGACGCTGTACACGGTGGTCTACGTCTTCCACATGCCGGCGTTCGTGATCATCTCCGGGTACTTCTCCCGCGGCTTCGACATGCGCCCCGACCGGGTGAGACGGCTGATCACCGGCGTCGCCGTGCCGTACGTCGTCTTCGAGACCGCCTACGCGCTCCTCCAGCGCTTCGCCGGTGACGACCCGCAGCACGCGATCAGCCTGCTGGACCCCTGGTACCTGACGTGGTTCCTGTGCGCGCTGTTCGTCTGGCGCCTGACCACCCCGCTGTGGCGGACGCTCCGCCACCCGCTGCCCGTAGCGCTGGGCATCGCCATGCTCGCCTCGGCGGCGCCGGAGGTCGGTGACGACCTGGACATGCAGCGGCTGCTGCAGTTCCTGCCCTGTTTCGTGCTGGGCCTGTGCCTGAGGCCCGAGCACTTCCGGCTGGTGCGGCGCCGCTCGGTGCGGATCGCGTCGGTACCGGTGTTCGCGGCCGCGCTGCTCGTCGGCTGGTGGGCGTCGCCGCACATGGACCTGGGCTGGGTGTACCGCAACTCCGCCGCCCAGGAGATGGGCGCCCCGTGGTGGACCGGCCCGGTCATGGTGCTCGCCCTCTTCGGCTGCTCGGTGCTGCTGACGGCCTGCTTCTTCTCCTGGGTGCCGGGCCGGCGCACCTGGTTCACGGCGCTGGGCACGGGCACGCTGTACGGCTACCTGCTGCACGGCTTCCTGATCAAGTCCGGCTACTACACCGGCCTGTTCGACCGGCCCGCGCTGCACCGGCCGCTCGGCGAGATCGCCGTGACCGTCCTGGCCGCGGCCGCCGTCACCCTGCTGTGCACCCGGCCCGTACGGCGCGCCTTCCGGTGCGTGATGGAGCCGAGCATGGAGTGGGCGTTCAGGCGGCAGGCCACGGTGCCGGTGCCCGGTCGCGGTGACCGCGCGGAGACGAGCGAGAGGCGCGAGAAGGTCCCGGTCTAGCCGTCCGGCGGCTCAGGCGTCCGCGGCCGGCCGGTCCTGGACCGGCTCCGGTCCGCCCAGCAGGCCGAGGAGCGCGCGCATCCGCGCGTACTTCCCGGTCAGCCGCGTCCGGGTCGCCGCGTCGAGGACCGCCAGCCGCGCCGGGTCCGCGTTGTGCGCCAGGTCCGCCTCCTTGACCAGCAGCGCACCGGGGGTGGCGAGGATCCGCGCGGCGTACGCCTCGGGCGGTTCCCCGGCCCGTTTGGTGACCGCGAGCACGATGTCCCTGGTGCGGGGGCTCAGCGCGGCCTCGCGGAGCCGGTGCTCCGGCAGCGCGTCGTCCTCGACGGCGTCGTGCAGCCAGGCCGCGGCGATCTGCTCGTCGTCGCCGCCGCGCCGCCGGACGCCCTCGGCGACGGCCCGCAGGTGTTCGGCGTACGGGCGCCCGGCCTTGTCGGTCTGTCCGGCGTGGGCGCCGCGGGCGAGTGCCTCGACGTCGGCCAGGGAGAGCGGCCGGGCGGGCTCGGAAGCGGGGGGCGGGGTGGCGGACACGCGACCCAGTGTGTCAGTCGGACGCGGCCGGCGACTGGGCCGTCGGGCCCTCCCGGCAGATCAGCAGGAGCGCGCGGTCGTCGTTGACGTCCTTGGCCACCGCCTCGATCAGGTGCCAGGCGGCGCCGTGGAAACCGCCGGCGACATAGCGGTCGGCCTCGCCGGTGAGGCGGTCGATGCCCTCGGCGATGTCCCGGTCCGAGGTCTCCACCAGACCGTCCGTGAACAGCATCAACACGTCTCCGGGGCGCAGCGAGCCCTTCACCGGGTCGAACTGGGCGCCGTCGTACACGCCCAGCAGCGGCCCGTCGGCGGACTTCTCCTCCCAGCGGCCGGCGCCGGCGCTGAGCTGGAGACCCGGCGGGTGCCCGGCGGAGTACAGCTCGTAGTCGCCGGAGTCGAGGTCCAGGACGAGGTGGATGGAGGTGGCGAAGCCCTCGTCCCAGTCCTGGCGGAGCAGGTAGCCGTTGGCGGCCGGCAGGAAGGCGTGCGGGGGCAGGCTGCCCAGCAGTCCGCCGAAGGCGCCCGACAGCAGCAGGGCGCGGGAGCCCGCGTCCATGCCCTTGCCGGACACGTCGGTGAGGACGACCTCCAGGGTCCGGCCGCCGTTCGTGCGGGCCGCGACCACGAAGTCGCCCGAGAAGGACTGGCCGCCGGCCGGGCGCAGCGCCATCTCCCGGTGCCAGCCCTGCGGCAGCTGGGGCAGCTTGCTCTGCACGCGGATGCGTTCGCGCAGGTCGAAGAGCATGGTGCCGCCGCGCCGCCAGGGCACCCCGACCCGGCTGCGGAACTGGGCGATCAGGAGGCCGAAGAAGCCGCAGGCCGCCACGACCAGGACGACGCCGGGGGTGACCCTGGAGGGGCCCTCGGTGTAGGGGCCCAGCTGCACCGACTCCACGATCAGGGCGGTGGCCGCCGCCGCGTACAGGCCCAGCAGGCTGGCCGGGCGCAGCAGCAGGCCGCCGGCGACGATCGGCAGCACCAGGGCGGCCGGTGCGCACCACACGGAGTTCACCATGGTGGTGGCCGCGATGACGGGGATCATCAGCAGCAGCCCGGCGAGCGCGATCCAGTCCGAGCCGTCGCCGCGGAAGTAGTCGACGGCGGACCGGCGCATGCCGACGCGGGCCCGGTGCCACTGCTTGTTCAACCGGGCCGTGAACGTCTCGGCTTCCGCGCGCCGCTGTCGTCCTGCTGCCATTAGTTCGGGACCCTATCCATCGGACCGGTCGCTTGGCACGGGAGGTCCCACTTGTCCCCCGTCCGGGGCCGGACTTCACAGTGAACTTCACGAACGGCCGTCGCGCCGCAACCTGGCGGAAATTCCCTCGCTCGACCCCAGGGGTCCTGGTAGGCATGGGCCCATGGGCAATGACGGAATCGGCCGGACCGGCGGCAGTGGCGACCTCGGCGGCTCCGGCCCCGTGAGCGGCCCGCGCACGCTGCGGCCGGACGAATGGGACACGTGGTACGGGACGCTGATCCGTGCCTTCGGCGGCGTACCGGAGCCGGCCGAGGAGCTGGCGCTGTACCGGGAGCTGACGCAGTACGACCGCTCCCTGGGGGTCTGGGACGGCGACGAGTGCGTCGGGACGGCGGGCGCCTTCGCGTTCCGGATGACCGTGCCCGGCGGCGCGCGGGTGTCCGCCGCGGGGATCACCATGGTCGGCGTCGCGGCCACGCACCGGCGCCGGGGCGTGCTGACGTCGCTGATGCGGCGGCAGCTGGACGACGTACGGTCCTGGGGCGAGCCGCTGGCCGTGCTGACGGCCTCGGAACCGGCGATCTACGGCCGGTTCGGCTACGGTGCCGCGACCTTCCAGGTGAACGCCGAGATCGAGACGGACCGGGTCCGTCTGTCGGTGCCGGAGGGGACGGACGGCGTACGGCTGCGGTACGCCGCGCCCGCGGACGTCCTCGACCTGTGCGAGGCGGTGTACGCGCGGCTGGTGCCCGGGCGGCCGGGGATGCTGGCCCGGCGGCCCGGGTGGGAGCGGCTGGGGCTGCTGGACCCGGAGAGCGGGCGGGACGGCGCGTCGCCCCTGCAGTGCGTGGTCGCCCGGCGGGACGGGGAGGTCACGGGGTACGCGCGGTTCCGGGTGCGGCCGGACTGGGGGCCCACGGGGCACAACGGCACGGTGGTCCTGGAGGACCTGGCCGGGCTGGATCCGGTCACGCGGGCGGCGTTGTGGCGCTTCCTGTTCGACGTGGACCTGACGACGAGGCTGACCGTGCGCGGGCGGCCGGTCGACGAGGCGTGGCAGTACCAGGTGTCGGACATCCGGCGGTGCCGGCCGCAGTTGCGGGACGCCCTGTACGTGCGGCTGGTGGACGTGGGGGCCGCGCTGTCGGCGCGTACCTACCAGGCGCCGGTGGACGTCGTGTTCGAGGTCGAGGACGCCTTCTGCCCCTGGAACGAGGGCCGTTGGCGGCTGTCGGGGGACGCGAAGGGGGCGTCCTGCGAGCGCACGTCCGACGCGGCGGACGTCGCCCTGTCCGTACGGGAGTTGGGGGCGGCCTACCTCGGGGGTGTGTCGCTGGCCTCGCTGGGCGCGGCCGGGCGGGCGCGGGAACTGCGGTCCGGTGCGCTGGCGGAGGCGTCCGTGGGGTTCGGGTCGGACGTGGCGCCCTGGCTGCCGCACGGTTTCTGACGGGCGGGGGCCCGGCGGGCGGCGGTCAGGTCCGCTGGCAGGTCGGGCACCAGAAGAGGTTGCGGGCGGCGAGGTCCGCGGTGCGGATCGCGTCGCCGCACAGATGGCAGGGCCCGCCGGTCCGGCGGTAGACGTAGACCTCGCCGCCGTGGTCGTCGACGCGGGGCGGGCGGCCCATGGCCTCGGGGGTGTGCTCGGGGCGGACGGTGTCGATGCGGTTGTCGCGGACGCCCTCGCGCATGAGCCCGACGAGGTCGCGCCAGATCGTGTCCCACTCGGCGGGGGTGATGTCCCGGCCGGGGCGGTACGGGTCGATGCCGTGCCGGAAGAGGACCTCGGCGCGGTAGACGTTGCCGACGCCGGCGACGACCTTCTGGTCCATGAGCAGGGCGGCGATGGTGGTGCGGCTGCGGGAGATCCGGGCGTAGGCGGTGCGGGGGTCGTTGCCGTCGCCCGCGGGACGCAGCGGGTCGGGGCCGAGGCGGTCGTGTATCGCCCGCTTCTCGGGGTCCGTGATCAGGGCGCAGGTGGTGGGGCCGCGGAGGTCGGCGTACGCGGTGTCGTTGACCAGGCGGAGGCGGACGGTGTCCGTGGGCGGGGGCGCGGGGGTCGCGCCGAAGGCGACCTTGCCGAAGAGGCCGAGGTGGATGTGGACCCAGTCGGTCCGCTCGGCGCCGAAGCCGAGGAAGAGGTGCTTGCCGTGTGCCTCGGTGCGGGTGGGTCCGGTGCCGGTGAGGAGGGCGGCGGCGTCGGAGAACTTGCCCTGGGGGCTGGTGACGCGCACCGCCGTGCCGGCGAAGGCGGCGGCGTAGTCCTGGGCCAGCCGGTGGATCGTGTGCCCTTCCGGCACGGGGGTTTCCTTTCGTGCTTCGCGCCCACCCGCCCGGCTGGGCCGGCCGGGAAGCGGGACTCGCCCCGGGGAACGCCGAGCGTCCCTCCCCCGGGCTCACTCACCGGGGGAAGGCGGCTCCGGCGTCGTGGTTACTGCTGCGGGTGGTGCGACGGGACGGGCGGGAGGTCGCCCGACGTCTCGTAGGACGTGAGCATGTCGATGCGGCGGATGTGGCGCTCGTCACCGGAGAAGGGCGTGGCGAGGAAGGTCTCGACGAACTTCGTCGCCTCCTCCTGCGTGTGCATGCGGGCGCCGACGGCCACGACGTTGGCGTTGTTGTGCTGGCGGCCGAGGGACGCGGTCTCCTCGCTCCAGGCCAGCGCCGCACGGACGCCCGCGACCTTGTTCGCCGCGATCTGCTCGCCGTTGCCGGAGCCGCCGATCACGATGCCGAGGGCGTCGGGGTCCGCGGCCGTCCGCTCGGCGGCGCGGAGGCAGAAGGGCGGGTAGTCGTCCTGGGCGTCGTAGATGTGCGGGCCGCAGTCGACGGGCTCGTGGCCCGCCGTCTTGAGCCACTCGACGAGGTGGTTCTTGAGTTCGTAGCCCGCATGGTCGGAGCCGAGATACACGCGCATGGGTCGAGTGTGACACGCGGGCCACGGGGAAGCAGCGTCGGGTGTCGGCTGTGAAAAGGGAGCACGGAACCAAGGAACTTCAGGTGGAGCTCAAGTAACGATCCGGAATCAAAGGTTCCCGAATTTGTGCACCTCCGTTTCACTGGTCCGGCTCGTACACCGCTCGTACGGGTGAATGCTCGACCGGCGCAAAGGAAAAACACCCCATGACTTCGCAGCCGACTCTGACAAAGGCCGGGAACGGCCCCGGAGACCCCGGAGAACCCGGGCCCGGGCTCCAGGCCGGACTCAAGAACCGCCACCTTTCGATGATCGCCATTGGCGGTGTCATCGGGGCCGGGCTGTTCGTCGGATCCAGTTCCGGCATCGCCACCGCCGGACCCGGCATTCTGCTGTCGTACGCCCTCGTCGGCACCCTCGTGGTGTTCGTGATGCGCATGCTCGGCGAGATGTCCGCGGCCAATCCGACGTCCGGCTCCTTCTCCGCGCACGCCGACCGGGCGCTCGGCCCCTGGGCCGGTTTCTCGATCGGCTGGCTCTACTGGTTCTTCTGGGTCGTCGTGCTCGCCGTGGAGGCGACCGCCGGGGCCAAGATCCTCGAGGGATGGATACCGGCCGTGCCCCAGTGGGGCTGGGCCCTCATCGTGATGCTGGTGCTGACCGCCACCAACCTCGCCTCGGTCGGTTCCTACGGCGAGTTCGAGTTCTGGTTCGCCGGGATCAAGGTCGTCGCGATCGCCGCGTTCATCGTCGTCGGCGGGCTGGCCGTCTTCGGCGTCCTGCCGGGGGTCGACAGCGACCAGGCGGGGCTGTCCAACCTCACCGCGCACGGCGGCTTCCTGCCGAACGGCCCCGGCGCCGTCCTCACCGGCGTGCTGCTCGTCGTCTTCTCCTTCATGGGCAGCGAGATCCCCACGCTGGCCGCCGGTGAGTCCGAGGACCCGCAGCGGGCCGTGACCAAGGCGACGAACAGCATCATCTGGCGCATCGCCGTCTTCTACCTCGGGTCCATCTTCGTCGTCGTGACCCTGCTGCCGTGGGACTCCCAGTCGATCGTCGACCTGGGCTCCTACGTCGCCGCCCTGGACTCCCTCGGCATCCCGAACGCCGGCCAGGTCATGAACTTCATCGTGCTGACGTCGGTGCTGTCCTGTCTCAACTCCGGGCTGTACACGGCCTCCCGCATGGCCTTCTCGCTCGGCCAGCGCGGGGACGCGCCCAAGGCCTTCGCCCGCACCACCCGGCGCGGGGTGCCGCAGACGGCGATCCTCTCGTCCGTCGTCTTCGGCTTCGTCGCGGTCTTCTTCAACTACAAGTTCCCCGACACGGTCTTCCTCTTCCTGCTCAACTCCTCGGGCGCCGTGGCCCTCTTCGTCTGGCTGGTGATCTGCTTCTCGCAGCTGCGGCTGCGGAGGATCATCCAGGCCGAGGCGCCGGAGAAGCTGGTGGTGCGGATGTGGCTGTACCCGTACCTGACCTGGGTGACCGCCGCGGTGATCGTCTTCGTGCTGGGCTACATGCTGACCGACACCGAGCACGACGGGCGCACGACGGTGCTGCTGACGCTGCTCGTCGCGGCGATCGTGGTCGTCATCGCCGTCGTGAAGCAGCGGCTCGTCGCCCGCCGGAGCTGACGGGCCCCGCCGGACGGCCGGAACGACGAAGAGGCTCGGCGGGGGGGCCAGCGCCCCCGCGCCCCCCGGGGCGGGGTGGCGCGACGGGGGCCCCCCCCGCCCGGCCCCCAACCCC